>JABXYP010000002.1 GCA_024701455.1 Bacillus sp. A301a_S52
CATTGTAGATTTGGCAAAAGGTATCGATAATACTAGTGATGCTGTTACCAACCTCAGCAGAGCACAACAAAGGAATCTTGATACTTTAGACAACATAACAAATAAACATTTAACAGATAAAGATTTCTCTGGGACTTTAAGAGACCTCCAAGGCAACCCTGTTCCTAAACCTAGTGGGGGTTATTGGGACCATATTCAAGAAATGAAAGATTCATATAACGGCCTGATTAAGATAAGAAGAGGATTAGAAGGCTCCTTAAATAACCCAAATCTAGACGATGCAACTAGAAAAGTTCTAACAGATGGTTTAGATGATGCTAATAAATACATTAAAAAAATAGAAGATTTATTTGAACCTTTTGGAGGGATATAAATTATGAAAATAGGCGATATATACCAATTATCTAAGGGGAATGAACAAAATAATTATCCACTGGATGAATGGTATAATACTTTAATAAATAAAGATATTAACGAAATAGACGTATCTGATCTATGTAAAATGATTAGACAAAACATTTTAATCGACTTAGCAGTAAATAAAGCCACAGAAATTCTTAGAATTAATCCTCTAGAAGGTGACGTTTATGACGGACAATTAATAGAATTACTTTATTCTATTGATTATCAGGAAATAAAAGAGCATACCCATTCACTGCAAGAAATATTGCAAAAAATAAAACAAACTATAGAAATTGACGATTTCATGTGTGAAGAAGACTATAATGAATATATGGATTTAGTAGACAAGTTTATTGTGAAATTAAATTGTGAATAATTTAATTTCACTTATGGATAGTAATACTTTGTACTATCACTAACACTTTATTTGCAGGGGCAATGAACCCCTGCAATCTTTTTTATTTAAACAACATCTGAAACGTCTGAGGTCCTGCAATCCCATCAACTTGTAAATTATTTTGTCGTTGGAAAGTACGGACGGCGCTTCTTGTTTTTGCTCCAAAGATCCCGTCTATCGCTCCTGGGCTCGTCCCTTTACAATGTAAGATAGCTTGAAGAATCCATGTGATGTTTCCTCTGGCTCCTTGGCGTACGGTTACACATGCTCTACGTGTTTTAGGCCCAAAAATACCGTCAACTGTAAGTCCACGGTTAAACTGTCTATTAAGCTCTGTTTGCATCCCTTTGACTAGCGCCCCTTTTGTTTGAGGCCCAAACAAGTTATCGACTGAGATACTCAATCTATATCGGCTATTAAGAGTTCTCTGGATAGTCGCGATCGTGCCTGATGCTTTGTTTGTTGATCTGTTTGAGTTGTTAGGTTTGGATGTTTTAGGTTTGCTAGGAGCGCTAGAACTGCCACCAGATAAGTTAAATATTTTCGCGATGCCGTTAGCGTGACCCTGTGCAATTTTATCCAAAAATGCACTATCTTTCAGTTTGTTAGCGTCGTTTGAATTGTCAATGAATCCATTCTCCGTCAAAATAGCTGGCATGTTAGTTTGTCTTAGTACGGCGAAGTTAGCCCGTTTTTTTCCTCGGTTGAACCATTCTGTGACCTTAACTATTTCTGTGTTCATCGCGTCTTGATTATCCCTTGTGGTGTTAGATACATTGCCGTTAAAGATATAACACTCATATCCTTCACCACCGCCAGCGTTAATATGGACGGATATAAAGTAATCGGCACCCCACTCGTTAGCCATTCTAGCACGTTCTGATAACGATAAAAACTTATCATCTGTACGACTGAGAAGAACTTCTACACCATCAATTTTTTCTAACAATTTAGCCAGTCTTTTAGCTATTTTTAACACTAATTCTTTTTCTTGTAGCCCATTTCCTACAGCTCCCGGATCACTACCGCCATGACCTGGATCAATAAAAATTTTAGTCATGATTATTTCTCCTCCTTGCAATCAGAGCAAACCGGTTCTCCATGCTCGCCTTCTACAAACACATTTTGATCCCATGCAATTTCTTTCCCACAAGTAACGCACTCTGTCATTCTTTTTTCCATGATTAGTCATCTCCTTTTAGTATGGTTATGGCTTGCTTTAATTGCTTTGGCACAGGTAGACCCATCCTACCTACGTTTTCTGTGATGCTAATAAGCTCGTTGACGATATAAAAGACGAGAGCCGCCATAAAGATTAAAGCCTCAGATTCGATCCCCACCTCTAGCAAAACGGTATCGACTAAATGAGCCACCGCCACCACAACAAAAATAAAAATCTTACGAGCTATTCCCGTAAGACCTACACGACTTTGGATGCCTCCCTCCATACCGGCAGCCACAAGCCCTGAAATATAATCAATAACTACTAACGTAAGTAAAATTGACAGCAACATTGTCCACTCTCCATATAAAAAAGATACAGCAGCTGCAAGTACAGCCGCTGACCATTTGATTAATGTTTCCATTTGTTTTCTCCTCTCTTGTTCGGTTAAAAGAAAAAGCCCACCAGTTGGTGAGCTTATACTGAATTTTTTTCTTCTTTTAACTCCTCCCATGGTGTGACTAACACACCATCCCTAACATCGACCGCCATTATCACAAGTGTTTTTCTTTCTTTTATTTCATCAATAAAAGTTAGCGCGGTTTCCCATAGCCATTCATATGGGTTTAGGTCTTTCGATAACCCAGTATCCCCATATGCAGCTATAGCAGTCCCTGATAGTCGTAAGCTCAAAATTTCTTCTCCATCTTTCGAGACAATAATCCCGTCATAATCTCCTCTTCTTTCTTCTGCAGCACCTTTATAATTTTCCTTTTCAAAATTCATATTATCCCCTCCTTTAGACCATTTCTACAAAGGGATATTTTTTCCTACAATTTTCGTTCAGCAATTTCCGACATAAAAAATACCCCTACCTACTCGGCAGCGTCTTCTAAACTTCCTAAATGATCTAACGCCGGATATTTATCATCATCTTGATCAGGTTCCTCAGGCGTCTCTATTTCTTCCCCATCTCTAACGGTCAAGACGGGTAGAAGTCCTTCCATTTTTACATCCACTTTATCAATTTGGTCAGCGATATAATGCTGGACGTAAAATTGAATCCCTGACTCTAAAGCCAATACTCTATTCCCTGTTTTACGACTAATGATGTTTCCCTCGTCATCTATCGCTAAAAATACTTTCATCAGCCCATGTGCTCTCTCGTGATACACCTCTATTGTTTTATCCATCATTTAACCTCCTAGGGAAAATCTGTTTGAACGACTCGTGGGATTTTAAAACGCATGATTTCCGTTGCGCCACCCCAAGATAAATTCCATCCAAGCCTAAAGTCAATTCTACGTACCTCGTAGCTTGGTTTCCCCATGTCGATCACAATATTTTTAATCCCTGTATCCCCTTTTTCATAGATGTCATCAAAAAACATACTGTCATATCCATTCGGTGGGCCATCTACCTCCACGATTCTCACTCTGTGTTTACCGACCCGTGTATTATGAGCGCTTTGGTACGTAAACATCAAAAACCGCGCTGCGTGGACAAATTCGTACCGTTGGAAACGCACAGTGTATCCATGATCAGAATCGCGTACATCGTCACTATCAATGGCAGGTGTCCCCCGCCCATCCAAACTGCCTTTATCTTGTTGATAATACGTGTCCGCTACAAAAAAAGCCGCAAACCTTCCAGACCGACCGGGTACCCCTGTCATCTGTCCCTCTGTCATAAAGTGCGGATCGTACGAGCTAATCGCATAATCATTTGATACATACCCATCCTGCATATAAATGGCCCCATCTTCTCTTCTGATGCGTATCGCCCCGCCACTAATGTCTAACCCTCTATTGTTTAAACGTGCGTAAGCGTCACTTCCACTTTTCCTGCCTGTTACCCCCTCATAACTCAGGATAACGTCCTCAGGTAAAGGAGAATTAAGATTAAGATTGTCTCTTATAATCTCATCTAGATAATTAGCGTGCCCTTTAACTTCTACCTCCACTTTTGATGGCAACTCCTGAATCTCGACGCCGTTTAATTCATTGAATTTTTTATTTAACTTTTCAGTAAGCGTCGGCCTAGTCTCCCCAAAAACTGACTGTAGCTTATACCCTTGTGGTTCATAAATTTCTTTTATGCTTACAAAGGGGGCCTTCATACGGACTCCCCAACTTTTATTAAAGACATCAACACGATCACCAAGGTCAAAATCTTTTTCGTACTCAAAAGGGGTTTCTTGAATAGTGTTTTCCCTGACCGCCCCTGAGCTCGTCCTATCATAGCTCACCCGGGTAATGGGTGTCAGGATATCACACTCAAAAGATAACAGAGTCTGCATTTCACGCATTTTTTGAATACCCCGTTCGATTAATTGTGTGTCTTCCTCTTCTTCTGTTTCTTCTTCGTCCCCTATATCCCTGGCATCAATGAATTCCTCTATTCTGTCCCACCCTGCTGTTTTACCTAGCTGTATAATTTGGCGTTCGACACCCTCGCCTTGCCCCCCTACATAACCCACATTACGCAAGTTATTATCACTGTTAATAAAATGTTGTGACTCAACTGTAGAAAAATCAGGACTAAAGAAAACAGGATTATTTCCTTCTGTATTGTGCTCGGTTAAGTCTTTCCCCTCCAACACATCAAATATCAGTTTTCTTTTGGTGACATCCAAATAAACAGTCCAACCGAGGTTACACAATTTCCCGATCGTTTCAAGCTCCTCGGCCACATTTCTATACCTGGACTCCCAGCTGATATGCTTACCGCGCCCTTTATTGGGGGCCACTTCTAAAAAAGGCATTTTACGTGCCGGGTCAACAGGGTTCACAAAATGCGCCATGATATAATGTTTCATAACAGTTTCAGCGTTGCCGCTCCTCCGATCATGACTCGTGTGATCTGGCGGCACCGTGACACGTCTACTTATTAAACCGTCTAATGTGTATCCTGTTAGCTTAACGTTTTCACTCGCTTTCCCGTTTTCATCCAACGCCACTTCTTTTGTTTGAATAATCCCTCCCTTATGCGGCTGTTTATCTAACATTATTAAATGGCCTTTTTCTAAAGATTTTGCCCCTTGCAGATGCATATTGATGTGTATTTCTATTTCACCTACACTAAAAAAGCTTCTCTCGTACTGTAAGGATTGATAATTATCGGTTTCGTCTACCATATTTAAGTGAGGGTCAAATACTCTAATTGGTTTCATCAACGCCACCTCCCTATTGCCGTTAAATGCGCTATGACTTCCGCATCAGCGTTGGTACCGGATAGCATATAACACTGTATGAACCTTGCATAAGTGTTAAAAACCTCCCTCGCCACAAGAGAGTTACCTCTTGCTTGAGCATTCGCACTATCAATAAGCCCAATGCCGGCAAAATAAGGAGGTTCTGAAAACACTGCCGGAAAGTCCCAGGTTGCCGATTGTGAGCGATAAGGATCTGAATACGTGCCACTTCCGTGGGAAATTCTGCTGCCTAAGTTTATACTCGTCTTGCATTCTAATTTACCGTCCGAGTATTTTATATAACTGCCGTTTTCGTTTTCCCCTCGTTCCACCACAAAGGTAGATTCTACCCAATCCCCCCACTCTACAGACGCCCCTATGGCATTATTAGCTCTTTTCCACTCGCCATATATCTCATAATTGTGTTGATAATCCCAAGCAAACAAGGTAAACGTCTGGACACCTGTATTAGTTCTATTAGCAATGGTATGGACGTAAGCTCTTAAACTACTTAAATTACGCTCATAGCGTGCCGGCTCAACGCCAATAGAGTTTAGCCAACCTCGAAAAATATCCGGATGATCTCGTCCACTTACATAAAACTGCGCAATCCCTTCCTGATATCGATCCGGCCTAGCTTCTACGTCACGTATATCCACCGTATTGATTTGGTCCCCTACCTTACGGGCCACTTGCACACGTCCACACAAGTCATGATTTCCACGCTCATCTGTAATTTGGGATAATTCTATAAAAGACTTCCCCGCCGTAATCACGACTTGGGCAAGGGATAGCTCCCAAATATAATCATTTCGGGTTAATTCAGGCGGAGCTCCAGACCCTGTTTCCCCCTTTTTAATAAATGCTTTAATGTATCTATTTTCGGTATTTCTGTCCAATCGCAAAACAACACGGTCAATACGGTCTTGTGTACTGTCCGCGACATCTAAATCTAGTACTTTTGTGGCGGTATTGGTATACTCATGCCCTTGCACCATCCCTGATCCAGGGGCGACACTTACCGTCATATTGTTGTTTGCGGTTATGCCTAAACCATCAAAAAAGCCGTCCCCTAAAAAATTCCCAAAAACTTGTGCAAAGTCATTGGCTTGATACGTTCTTACATCGTCAGGTGTAGAGTTAAAAAATCTATATAATTCTGCCATTTACCCCCACTCTCCAGTTTCGTTTAATTTTGTGAAAACAAATGTCTGCAAGGTGTCTATCATTTCTCTATCACTTTTGTCTTCTATTCTTAAAGCCCCATCATATTCAAACACTCGCCCGCTCCTTAGTTCATAAGCAAATTTCACAAATGCTTTTCCGTTAGCGCCGTATAATTTAAATTCTGTTAATTTACCTTCCATAAAACCTCACCTCTTTTATCCCATTAAAAAAGACACCTCCTTGAGGTGCCATCAGCGATTTGTATGTTATTGCCGCCTATTATTTGCTTTACACTCCTACGTATTTATTTTGCCAACGTATTGTGGCTACAGCCTCTGCAACCCCTGCATCGGCTCTATAGCGAATCTCATTTTCCCCCAACGCTAACTCCCAAAAGTCCCCCGCTTGATCAAACCACCCCATCACATTTCTTGTTTCATCTCCCTGCTTAATCAGCACCCGTTTATTGGTGGGCTTTGTATCAATGATTAATGTCTGATCAGGGTTAACAATGGCATTAATCTGTATATGCTTCCCTGTTGTTAAGTTTTCGATCAACGGCCTTCGAATAGGACCTTTAACTTCTATCCTAACGGGTGCTTTAGTATGGCCAGTGTTCATCAACGTTGTCGTATCAGACTCAATACCAAATTGTGTGGGAAACGTAAATGAAAATGTAAATGTCCCTTCATATGCTTTAAGTTCTCTGGATACCTCTACTGGGTCACGCCAATATGGGTCAGGGGCTTGTAAATGAATCAGCGCCTTTTGAAATGTTCTTTGTCTATTTGTCGAGCCATCGGGGAAAAAGGGGACTGCCTCGACAACAACATCTATTTCTTTTTCTCCCTCGTCATTAATAAATCTAAGCACTCCCATGCCTAGATTTGGACTAAATATAGATGATATCTTACGGCGATTAATAGTAAGGTCTGATTCATCGTTTCCTGTTATCTTTATCTGAATTTCAATTGATTTATTTTCTAAAACTGAGTCTACGTAGGTAGACCCGTCCTGATAAGGTGATTTTTGTGTTTGGACATCAACCTCTGTGCCACCTAACCCCTCTACGTTAATTAAACGGTATGGAGCCTCATAAAGCTCAATAGACTGATTAGCCGAATTAGTATAGATTAATTTAAACAATCATCTAAACCCCCATTCCATCGCCAGACGTTGTTGCTGCTGTTTTTGTTTTTTAGCCGACTCACTAGGTGTCGATTCTGCCGGTGTAAAATAATTATTTATATTTGGCGAGTATGTGCGATTACTGCCGCCACTTGCAGGTGATTGAAAGTTTTTAAGGGCGTTAACAATTTGGTTACCACCGCTCGCATACCTCATCCTTGATGTACCCAAAGCCGCCTCGGGAGTGGATGTCATGATCATGTTATTAGATAAGTTGTCTAACTCTTTATACACTGACTTGGCATTATCTCTAATCCCAACAGCAATTCCCTCTGGTATCCATTTACCGACGTCATCACGCATTAACCGTGATGGTGAGTTTATTTTTAACGCCTTTTGCATGGTGTTAGCTACGCTATTTGCGATATTACGAGCTGTAGACATCACTTGACCTCGACCGGCATTAAGACCAGCGTTTAAACCAGACATAGCGTTACGGCCAATGTTATTAAAATCGCTTGGCAATCTGTTAAACGGTCTAATCAACCCCTTGGCAAATGACTGCATTAGTTGTAATTGCATCCGTGTGCCAGTTGATAGCCTAGTCATCATATTACTCATAGCTTTGTGAGTGATAACCGGCAACTTGTTAAGAGAGTTTTCAATATCTTTAACAGCTTTGTCATGATTTTTTGTGATCTTTTGAAAACTTTGATCCGAGCTTTTTAAAACAAAATCAAACATCTTTTGGACAGCTTGGATAACCTTTGATGTACCGTTGTTGATACCAAGGACTAGACCTTCTGTGACGTTGGTTCCAATGTCCATAAATACTCTTGAGGGGCTGTTGACACCCAATGCTTTTTTAGCTGCATCTGTCGTATCGTCAGCCATCTGTTTAGATGAGTTCTCAGCATTTTTTGATCCTTGATCAATACCATCAGCCAAACCATCTGGGACAGCGTTGCCGATTGATTTAAAATCAGCAGATTCTATTTGTTGGGTAAGTGTATCCTCTGTATCTGTCACTAAATGTCCTACAGCTTCCATCACGCCAGATTCTTCGATTCCTAGCGATTTACTCAATGCATCTGTGGCCGTTTCCCCGCCTTTTGAAAAAGCTTCACTTAATCCCTCTAGTTCTTCGTCTGACGCATTGACTAACGCATTGACATGCCCAGCTGATTCAGGTCCTGCATCTCTTAAAGTTTCTAATAACCCTTCATCAACACCACGTTCTGCAAGTGTTGCGATTCCTTCGGCCCACTCACCGATAATACGTTGATTCTCTTCCAAGTTAGCTGTCATTTCTTCGACAGTGAGTTCTGCTTCGTCGCTGAGCGTATCAAACATATCTGTAGCAGCATCTTTGTAATCTTCCCAGGTGGATTTCATGGATTCCACAGTTGCTTGTTGTGATTCCGACAAGTCCTCAAATGCGATTATCTGATTACTAACACCGTTTTCTGTGGCTTCTGTGATCGCTTCAATAGACGTTGTCATCTGTTCTTCAGTTTGTTCATATTGTAAGGCGAGTTCGGCATTCGTTTCTTTTAGTAACTCTTCCTGTTCGTCTAATTCCTCAATAGCTTTTTTATGTTCTCTACCTTTGACGCTTCCCTCTTCTAGTTTTTCGTTCCACTCCTCACGGAGAGCGTTCGTTTCAGCAAGTTTTTCCTCGACTTCCGCTTGCTCTTTTAAAATCTCTGTTAATCTACTTTGAGCTTCTTGTGCTGTCTCTTGCTCTTTCATTAAATCTATTCTTGCCTGCAATTCTTCGGAGGACATACTTAAAGCGTCCGCCTCTTCGCTGTATGCGAGATTTAGACCTTCTACGGATCCATTCAACTCTTCGATATATGAGTTAAGCATTGCTTTCTCAGATGCTGATTTATTTTCTTTATCAGCTAATTCTTCAATTTTTTTCGCTAATTCATCATTAGCTTTAGCGCTCGCATTAATCTCTGTTTGGTTAGCTTTATAAGCTTCGGATGAGCTATCGATACTATCATTTAAAGCGTCCGTTGCTCCGCCTAATTCTTCAACTTCGTCATTTAATCTTTCTGCCTCTTTGCTTGTCCGATTAAACCATTTAACTACTCCAATTACTGCCGTAACAAGCAAGCCAATCCCAGCAGTCACCCAACCTATAGGACCTAGCATAAATCTAATAGCAACACCAAATGCAGTAGCAGCCGCTGTGCCTATAACCTTAGCAGCTGTTAATAGACCAATCTGCCCTGTCATGACACCCATTGCTAACGTACTTAATTTGATTGTCCCGGATTGTGCTGCCATTGCCACTGTTTGAGCCTTTGTTGCTGTTGTTGATGCAAACTGTGCTGTCATTTGAGCTTTTGTAGCTAAAGTTAAAGCTTGAGTTGATCCCATCGCCACCTTTAGCACCGCATTTGATGCTTGTATTGCAGCGCTAGCTTTTGTTATCACTGTATAGGCTGCATAAGCAGTTACCAACCCTATAATAGCTGGCGATAGGGCTTGTACAACAGGTATAGCCGCACTAATGGCTGATGCAAAAAGCTTAACGACAGGAGTAGTCGCTTCAATAGCAGAGGACATTAAATTAAACGATTCCATAACAATATCTTTCAAACTATCAATATTTTGAGCAATGTCCTTTCCCGTTACTGCTTCTGCAAGTTTATTTAACGAATCAATAATGTTTGCAATTCCCCTAGCCGCTGCATTTTGCAAGTTACCTAATGATGTTGCAATCCCTAAGCTGTTTTCTTTGGCCAACTCCGCCATGATACCGGTTCCTGTACCAACCTCAATCAATTTATCGTTAAAGTCATCGAGCGTTACAGTTCCATCTTGTAGCGCTTTATATAAGTCGTCTTTGGCGCTTTTACCCGCATAACCAAAACCCTCGGCAATCTTAACAAGACCCACATCCATCGTCTCGGAGAGGGTATTCCACGTATTCATGTCAAATTGTCCTGTTTGCAAAGCTTTTATATATTGCTCTGTCCCTCGTTGAGCTTGAGCAGCACTAGCTCCGGACCCTAGTAGAGCGTTATTAAGTGCTAATGCAGTGTCAGTAGCCTCATCCATGTTGCCAAAAGAGGTGTACATGCGCTGAGCGTTGGAAGCTATCTCGTCAAGTTTAGTAGGCAAGCCATCAATACCGTCTGATAGTTTACTCATGGCCTGCTCGGATTCTTCTGCCGACACTCCTAAAGCCTGTAGCACTTTAGGGAACTGGTTAAGTGTATCAAAACGGCTAATAGCGTCATCCATGGAGGATTTAAGCACACCAAACGCAGCAGCTGCAATGGCAACAAGACCAATAGCAGTTGCAAACTTTTTAATATCACCAGATGCTTGCTGAGAGTCATCGGATACGCCATCTAAACTATCTGATACCCCTTTGACGCTAGATGATGCATCAGCGCTACTATCAGCTAATCCATCAATAGACCCCTCGGCTCCCTTTAAACTTTTACTAGCGTCGGCGCCGCTGTCTCCTAAACCATCGATAGCATCACCAGCACCTTTGACACTCGACCCAGCTTTTGAGCTACTGTCTCCAAGTCCGTCAATGGCGCCCTCAGCACCTTTTAGGTCTCGGCTAGTATTTGTCCCACTATCACCAAGAGCATCAATCGCCCCTTCTGCCCCTCTAACACTAGAGGCGGTTTTGGCGCTACTATCACTTAGACTGTCCATGCTTCCCTCGGCGGCTTTAATCCCTTTGCCTGTCCTAAGGCCGGATTCTTCTAACCTTTCAAGTTCTTTAGCCGCTACATTGACTTGCTTGCCGTCAACTTCAATCGAGATACTAATTTTTCCATCTGACAACTATTCCACCTCCTCGCCTGTGTCATTGAGGGCATACACTTTTTGTAGCTTTCTCATGGCCTCTTTGTAGTCTGTTGAGTCACCTTTGCTCGGCTTCCAGCCCCGTATCTGGATAATCCGTTTTAAGATTGTGTCGTCTGGCAAGCCATGTAAAAGCGCCTGAAATTCTTGCCAATGTAACCGGCCTTGCTCGTTTAAAAGGTTAATATCATAGGCTTGTCTAAAAGAGGCGTAAATGTATTGAGCGTCCTTATCTAAATCAATCAGTTGCTCTTTTTCTTCATCCTCTTTAACAGGCATTGGATTGCCTTTTAAGTCGTACTCTATCGGCTGTTTACTTTCGTTTTGTATAAATTCCTCGTAAATATAATTCCAAAGTTCCGCAGCCTTTTCGCCATAATGGGATTCTTCCAGCAATAACGATAGGCATATTTCTACTTTTTCGTGGTCTCTCAAAGCGTTATCGTTAAGTACATCAAACACATCTAGGACATTATCAAAAGCAAGGTCAATAGAGTACGTAACGCCCTCAAAACTAAACTCGGTGACTTGAGGATCATTCAACCTCATATGTTTCTCTCCTATTTCTTTTTAGCTTTTTTATTGAGATATTCAGCCTTCTTAGCTTTTGTTTTCTCTGTACGTTCCGCTTCAAGTTCTTCAATTCTTTTTGCTATCGAGACACCAACAACATCCAGTGCATCTTCTAAAGCGATAATGTCGGGATATTTCTTGTAAATCTTTTTAAATGTCCCATCACCAAAAATAATGTCATATTGCGCTGCTATAAATTCTTTATTTACATCAAAAGCTGCATCAACTGTCTTAACATCTATATTTTCAACGTTCACATCATCGGGAAAATGGATGTGCTTCGCCTTCTCTTGGGCTTCTTTCAGCTTCTCCTGTGCAATTTCATCCACATTAAAAAAGCGTCTCAGATTCTCTAACGAACTATCAAACCAAAGCTCGACATCCCCTATTTTCACTGGAAACCCCGTACGTTTTATATCAATCTTTACTCCTGACATGGTAGACCTCCTCATAAAAAATAAAAGAGAGGCATGACGCCCCTCTTACCTTTAGCCTTCTGGCGTTTCGGTTAAAATGGTTTCTTTCGGCAATGTGTCAAAGCGAATATTGCAACTGAATGCCTCGTACTCGCTCGCATCGCCAGCACCAGCTACAATAGATGATACTGTCGCTCTGCCTACCCATTCTAGTTTTCCGTCTGCTGACACGACTCTGTGCCAGATTTTACGTCCTTCACCTGTTTTGTATTTTAACCCTGCAATTAACGCCTGTGCTGGGTCTTCTGGGTCATATGTTCCTTCTGGTGTGTATGCTCCTGCAACGGATGTAATTTCATTTTCTGGCGTTCCATCCCCGTCGTAGTAAGCAATATCTTCCGTTTCCTCCTGCGTGTCATCGCCGATTGTTGTAATCCACTTGGCCAACTCTAACCACTCTGTTCCTGGTTCGCTTTGACCCGGTTCATAAGCTTGGACAAAATGTCCGCGTAATGCGTTTTTATTTCTTGCCATGTCTATTCACTCTCCTTAAAAACTGTTATTTTTGCTTGTACATCCAATAAAAAAACAAACCATCCTTGATCATCTAACTGATTGATGAATGGTTTGTTGGTTATGATTAGTTCTTCAAATTCAAAGCTGTTGTCTTGACTCTCTAATGCTTTTAAACTTTCTAACTCGTTTTGGACGAGCCATAAGGTATTGTGGATACTACTCTGTGACTTCGACTGCATAGCTAACTCATAATTTAGTTCTTGGTCTTTAGTGCCATCCATGTATTCCATAACAACTTGAGACCCCGGTAAAGGATAAACAACAAAGGATTCACCTGTACCCAGATAGCCCATTCGGCATTGTATTGGGAGCTCTGGTATGTCATTTATTCTGTCTGCCAATCTCTCCATAAAATCCATTACCAGTCAGCCCCCTTCACAAATGCTCGTTCCCAGTCGGATATAAAAATCCTTTTTGCTTTTAGATCCCACCTTGGTCCAGTGCCGGGTGTGGTGTAGTTGTACATAGGCATATAAAAAAGCCTAGCTGCATACGCTGTGCTCCAAATTACTTCAGATCCTTCACCTTTTACATGACCCGTCTGTCGCAAAATATTGTCACGCATTGGCACAAATGGATTCATATCAGATAACGCTTGATTAGCCAGCGCAATCCTGCCGCGCTTTACATTTCCGGTGCTTAATTTTGCTTTTACTTTACTTAAATTAACGTTAACCTGTACCATCAGACCACCTCTAGCTCATACGAGTAGATAGTCTTGTCATAAGCCTCATAAATCGGTATGACCTTAGTGACTGTATGGTCTTGCCCATCAAACTGCAAAACAGATTGTGCTTTAAACTCTGGCAGTGGTGTTGTCATATCGCCATAGCAAAAAACAACCGCATTGTATAGCAGTTGTTTACCGGACGTTGTACTCGTATACTCTGCCCCTCGGTCAATCCGACACTTATTAATTGTGACAGGCTCTGCATATATCGGCTCAGACCAGTTGTTATCCCCCAGGTACTCTTTATACACAAAAGAGTCTATTAAAAAGTTGAGTGGAGGTTTTGGCATCACCATGACCTCACCCCTACGCCTGAGTAAAGTAGCCCTGTGCCCTCCAAGTAAATAAAGACATCCTCAGCTAACAAAGGCTTACTCTCGTTTGATCCTGATGGGTTATAACGGCTAGCGTTTGACACGCTTGTACGACCTGCCGAAAACGTTTGTGGTGAGTTGTTGATCTCCTCAAACGTAGTGGCGCCAAGCAAGTTAAAATACTCAATCTGTGCGACTAGAGCAAGCTTAAATTGCTGGACACGCCATGCGCTATCCTTCTCGACCTCGTTCCACTTATAAAAGTGATGTGTCGCATTATCCAATAACGCAGATGCTTTTGGTAGTAAGCCTTTAAAAGCATCCTCATCTATGTCTTTCATAGTCATTTCTTTAAACTCGTCAAACGTGAGATAAGGCATAATATCCCTCCTCAAAAAAAGGAGAGCTATTCGCCCTCCTCCTTGTTATCTACGCGCTCTAAAAACTCACCATCCCACTTTTTGAGGTTTTTCATGGCTTCCTCTGCGCGCTTTACTGTCATGTCGATTTCTTGGTTTTCCGCGTATGCCTCACCTGTCTTTTTATCTCTAAACGGTTGCAACACTTTGAACTTGGCCATTAACCTTCAGCTCCTGCAGTTTGCGGAACCGTGTTAAAACGGAATTTAACAATCCTAACAGCTTTCGGCTCATATACACGAGTCCAACGAGTGCCAGTGTTAATCTCCGCATTAGTAGGAAACACTTCTGCTACGCCACCTTCATTCCACTTAACTCCGCGTGGATGGAGAATGAAAATTTTACGGTTGATCAGGGCTTCTTCCCCTGAGTAAGAGCGTGCATTCCGGTCTACTTCTGTTTGGATAATTCTTGGATGAGACCCATTTCCAAGAGCAATAGCACTTTGACCGAAAATATACATTTCAGCCTGTCCTGTTGCTGTATCGTAGTACATAGAATCGTCAACAGTGACACGTTTCCCATTGAAGTAAGGGATTGGTTTACCTTGCTCGGATTGTGGTACATCTTCAATTAAGTCTTGCTTCCGTAACTTCGTTTCAACGGCTGAGTGCATCATAACTCCTGTAAGAGCCTCTTTTGCATCACCCATTAATTGAGTCGCATCTAGGAACGTTTCCATATTGATGGTTCCAGCTGTTCCGTCACGGCCTGTGATGTCATAAACCTTTTGAGACATGCTGTTGCTTTTAAACACCCCAGATAGGGTTGCTAAAAGAGTTCGCTGCAAGTCACGTGCCCAATAAGCAGCAACTAATTGAGCAATCGCATCCAATGGGTCATCACCAGATAGCAATGCAGAAAGCCCGTTAGCGCCCCACGCATTTACTCGTCCATGCTTTCGTGCAACGTCATCGCTTGAAGTGATTTTGTTAACGTCCATGTCCCCAGAATCCTTCATGATTTGAGACTCTTCATTACCCAAATCATTCCAGAAAGGCATGTCAATTAATGTGTTTGCTCCACCAGCTAAGTTATCAAATTCAGAGTCATTTGCAATAACCCCACTTTGTACTAATGCCGACAGTTCCATTGTTTTTTGAATCGTATATGGAGTAAAAATCTCCGGTTGAATAACATCTTGTAAACGTGTAGTCATTTTAGTATCTCTCCTTTAGATTATTTTCCAGCTTGCGCTTTTAAATTGTTATAAAGCTCCGGATTTTCTTTGTACAATTTCCCTTGCTCTGTTAAATTCCAATTTTCTTTACTAAAAGGATTTGGCCTTCCTGTTCCTCCGTTCGGATTGCCGGGTGTGACAATCTGCGGTGACTGCTGGCTTTCTTCAGATTCAAACAAAAATGGACTAGTTTCCTTAATCGTTTTTAATTGGTCATCAAAGCCTTTTAGTGTATCGCCATCCATCTTGATTGTGTCCATATCCAACAAAGACTTGATAGCTTTCAATGAGTGAGACACATCATCGTCTTTGCCTTTTTTAGGATTAGTACTCCCTAACGCTTTTTCAATAGCGTGATCAAAGGCTTGTTGTTCAAGTTTCTGTTCATACTCCGTTTTTGTCGTTTCATTCTGTTGCTTTAATTCCTCAATCTGCGATGTTAATTCTTCATTACCTTTAGCTTTTTCGCCAAGTTCTTCAAGCTGAGTATCACGGTCAGCAATTTGTTGCTTGTAGTCCTCAATTTGACTCTCCAGACCATCTACCTTGTCTGCTTTTTCTTTGGTTTCGTTAAGTGTCTTACCGTGACTTGCCATAACCTTATCAATCTGTTCATCTGTTAAACCTAAAGATTTCAATTCTTCTCTATTCATGTCTAAATCCTCCTACATTTTGTGACGCGGTATTGTCCGCGATGGATTAGCTATTTAACGCATAACTGCGATGAGTGCATAATAAATAGCCCTGTTTATTCCGTCTGTTGGCTAAAGACGGTTAATTACTTAGATAATTTCATAAATTCAAATCCAACTAGATGCCATTTATAAAAAGGAATACCTTTATTTCGATAATTAAAAGTTCCCCACAAGAAATTCTTAATGTTATTCATCAATCTCCCCCCTCTCAGTCACTGCATTGCCCGCAGCTGGCAGATATGGATCACCTCCTGATATTGTTTAAAATACATTCCTTTATGCCTTCTTCGTGGTCCTTCATGCTCATATGCTTGCTTACTTCATAATCGACTGATATATTACCGTTTAACTTAATGTCGCTGTCTAGATATACAGTAAAGTTAATTTCTAAACATATCGGCTCTGGCTTTTCGTCCCCAGCACCACCTAAATGCTGAAGTGTCTCTGTGATTGTAGAAATATTATCAATAATAACTTTCACACACTCATCTCCTAATTGTCATAAGAAAAGCCCTCCAACAAAGTTGATAAGGGCGTGTAGACTTTTTCTCTTTTGTAATTCCTGCTTAGGTACTTTTCGTTATTGCTTAGATGCTCTCTCATAGCTGCTTGTCTACGCCTTACCATCGACCGCCAATGACCAACATTGTCACTACCCAATTCCTCAGCTACCATGAGATTCTTTTTATATTTAACAATCTCCCTCTCTATGCGTCGCTGCGTGTCTCTATCTTTAGCTACTCTCTCATTAAGTTCTGCGTCATATTTAGGTTGATTGTTTGTGCTTACCCCAGGGATATAAATAATATGAAGATGGGCACAATTTGTACCTCGATGGCCTCCGGCTGTTCCATACTCTGCCTGCCAGTATGGATCATAAATAGATCGATAATCACTGTCTGCAGGTAATTGCTCCATAGGTCTTAAATCAACCACGTTTCCCTGTATAAGCGAGCAAGCGTCCCTAGCCCCTACATGACTTGTAACAAGCACCGTATATACGCCATACTCGCTCATGCGCTCTGTTCTCAATTGGTTGTATGTGTTTCCTAGCGTTGACTTTAAAACGGTGCGAGTGTATCCCTCTAGGCTCCACGTGTTGCCTCCTCTATCAGTGAGCGTGGTACGTATCCCTTTTTGAGCAAGCTCTCTGATAGATCGCTCCAATGATTGCTCAAACGTATAGAGGCCGGTGTTAAACATGGCCGCTGTCTTATTTAAAGTATTTTGATAAGCAAGTTGCGCTGACCCTCTGCCGTAACTCGTTGTAATAAGTGATTGATTAACATAATTATCAATGTCACCCCAAACTTGACTATGATAAGCCCGCATGGTGTTATCTAAGTTTGTCGGCATTGGCTTAGATGCATATGGCATAGCGTTATCAACATCCTGCACAATTTGTTTCCCAGCCTCTTCAAACATGCGCTTAATTTCAGGTTCGGCAACATTCGTGACTTTTGATAGCAGATTGGTCACATCATTGTTAAACAAGCGCAACTCTGCTAGTTTTTGAGCTTGCCACTCTGTTATATCACCGGACCCTCTCTTTAAACGTTTGATAAGGATACGTATAATCTCCCCCTCAAGGCTTTGATAAAGATCTGACATATTAGATGACCAGAGGTCGAGTTGGTGAGGGGTGATAGTCATTTAGATCACTCCCAATTAAAACGCCATTTTTTTGAGTGTTTCCAGATGTCAGAGACCGTGTAATCTTTTCCATATGAGAAAAAGAAGGTAGGTAAAACAATCCCTTTTATTTTCAACAAATTATATAAGTGTAAGAATCGTAGTAACCTCACTTGCTATTCCTCCTCTCCGAATAGATGTTTAGCAGCCCTATCACTGATGTTTGTCGGGTCCATGTCTGTCTGTTCCTTTTGAACCTCTTTAACCCATTGCTCTGCGGTCTCCTTAGGTACTTTAAATATCCGTTGGATAGCTTCAGCAGAGGGAATAAAGCCAAATGTCTTGGCCTGTCCATAGAAGCGCAACAGCGCCGATCTATCTTGAAACACGCCATCATCAAAGTCTACGCCTATGTGTTCAAAAGTTGGTATATCGCCATTAAATAGCTTATATGCTTTGGCTAGCTCAAGCACCGACACTACCAATCCCTTGATAAACTTTTCAATCTCATTAACGTGGTTATTCCTTGTTCTATAAGTTAGGCTGTTCTCGCTGACAATCTCAGTTGCTGTCTTCACAGATTTGCCATCAAAACTAAAGGTACCAACCGACAATTGCAATTGCATCTCTAATGTTTTTAATGACTGATTGATTGCCGAGGTATATTGTTCTGTCCTAATATCGTTTGTTACATCTTTGACAAACTCTTGATCAAACTCCATTCTCGCTAACTTATAGACGTTTGTATCTGGGTCAAACACTTGTCTAGGGGGATTGCCATTTTCATCGACGCGTGTTTTCAGCATTTGATCGCTTAAAAATACTGTACGTTGCCCCATCTTCACTTCCCAATTAAACTGATCAAATGTATCATTGATTTGTTTTAGAGTCGGCTTACTATTGTCAGTGATGCCTAACCCTAGTGGGCTATGTGGATTTATATTATTAAAACCAGCAGGCTTTAAATAGTTGAAATTCGTGCGAGTTAGATGGCGTATTTCTGTTCTTTCATTTAAACCTTCAAACAATTCATCTAAGAGAACCCTTTTCCCAATCTCATTTTTATTGTCTGACTTATATAATTCGTTGGATATAACATATAAATCATTTTCCCACTCATGAAATTCGAGTAATGTATAATGAATCTCTTTGCCTCGTTCAATTTTCGTTGTTACAGACTTAATAACACCTTCTGCAATGGCATTGCTATTAGATTTCAACGGGTAAAAAGCATTTGATAAAGCCCACGCAAATTCTATTTCTCCTGTTGATTGGTCAACGTACGGCCTTACCGCCAATCCCCCAGTAGCAAACATAGGTTCTAAATATCGCATTAGATTTTTTTTAAAGTCATTATGCTCAAATACACGTTGGATAAAATCGTTAGCTGATTTATATGAGTTTCTTGTCTCGTCTTCTTTTTTAGCATCCGAGACAACAATTTCACACTGTTCATTAAACACGAGACCAGACAGCAGTTCTGAGCTTAGTTTCAACATATTCAAATGCATATAATTTCTTTTCTTTAACTCTCCCATGCTGTTAAAGTATTCAACTTGTGGATAGTGACCCTTGTATTCATTAAAGTTACGTTCAATTCTAGCTAATTCTTCTGGATCAATGTTGATTTTTGGGTGGTCATTGATAGATTTTAGTGTGTTATCCCCGGCCAATGCATATCCTCCTCTCTTAAAAAAGTTTCTAATGCGGTTGATAATGTTCAATGTATCACCTCCTACAGTACGTATTGCCTATAAAAGTGGTTGTTTGCATATCTGGCTTCATCCATAGCGTGATTCCAATCGTCAATTGGGTTTCCGTCATCATCACGTACATACATCCCGATTTCTTTTATAAAGTTGTAATGATCATATTTGCTTGTATCCACTAAAAAGAAACGTTCTTCTGTAATAGAGTTTTGGAACCTTTCAATCCCGACTTCTATTCCACCACCTTGATTTTTCGCATCTTGAGCATTATTGTCTGCTCTTCTAGTAGAAACGTTTATTTTATGAAGCTCTTCTCGGAGAGATTTACAAGCTGGATCTACAAAGACATCAGAATAACCTGTTTCATACTTTTCTAAGCACCATTTTATAAATGCTTTTATTTCAAGGGCATAAGTGCTCATTGCCTTTACTTGTCCTGTATCCCTGCCAGAATGATAATAATTTGCTACTCGATTTAATCTAAATTTGCCTTTATAACGAGTAACGATATTGCAGCTAACTGACGTTGCATCAGATTGACCACCATCCGCCACGAAAAACATTTCATAAGGTTGTCCAAGTAGTGTCGATATTTGATGCTTTTTTGTATTAAACATGCCATATATAACGCCTTCTGGCATAACACGCTTGCCAAACCAGTCACGATCCAGCAAATAAGGGTTCTTTTTAAGAACCTCGTATATATCCTCCTTACGCTCATCGCTAATGATCGGGTTGTCATCAATCGTCCAATGAGTCCAACGAGTATTTTGCACCTCGAACACATCTTTAATTACTGGATGATGTGGCGCTGGTGGATTTAAATCAGCAATATGGTATCGGTCAACTGCTGCCATCGTCCGTCTGAAACACTCCTGAATAAAACTCATGTGAAGTAAATTAATCTCTCCGAATGCAACGGAACCCAAACTCATACCGGTTATCGCACCAACGCTATTCGCTTTCGCTCCGCCTTTGTAGTAAACCTTTTTAACTCCCTGTGGAGTGTGTATTTTCAGATGATCCCCATGTTCATCGTGCTTAATCTCAGCTAGATCACCGAATATGTGCATGAGTCCAGTTCCATCACCATCGATAAACAAACGAAAGGCCTGCTCTTGGTTATAAGCAGACACTAAATGATTCTCATCATGAGATATGGAATATAGATACGCTAATCGAAAATGTACACCGGTTGTCTTCCCTGATCGTGGTGTACCTTCATGAACTTCTAAACCACAATCAAAAGGCATTTTAACGGTCTTTTTTTGTTTTGGTGAAAGTGTGATTGTTTTACTCATCTTCATTCACCACTTTAATGAGCTCTTCTAAGAGGCTTGTGTCTTTCTTCTTGCCTTTAAACAACTTGGCTCGTTCCTGAATGAGATTTGTTTCAGCCTTTATCTTATCAATCTGCGCTTTTGTCAGTTCGTCAACATGCCTTGCTTTAGGATCGAACAACCCTAAGTGTTTACCAATCAATTCGAGTGCTTTATTCGCTCCCTGAGAGTCGTATTGATATTCACCTATAGGAACTAATTCTTGGGCTCCACGATCCCATTCCATAACCGGAACTTCCTGCATTGATTTATCTACCACTTGAGAAAGTCTGTCCAATACCCATAACGAATCTAAATGCGTTTCTTCGGCCTGTTTCGCTCTCAGTTCCTTTATACGCGTGAGGATCTGAGGTTTTTTGAGGTTATCTGCTCCTGTCCTATAAGCCGTCCTCTCACTATATCCAGCCCTTATAGCAGCTTGTGTAGCATTAAGGTCAACCATATATTCTTCAACGAATCTCTTCTGTTTTTCCGTTAAATCAGGAGCGTCTATTTCAACCTTATCTGAGGTTGCATCCCTTATCCGATTAGTTGCAACTTCTTCAGTCTTGGTTGCACCCTTTTCAGTTGCACCTCTAGACCATTTCTCACGACTCTTCCTGCTCTTTAAAGTACCTAATTTAACGCCATACTTTTCAGCGAGAGCCTTCAATGTAATGGTTGATGATTCATATTCTTTTTTTATTTTCTGCCAGTCCATTACATGCACCTCGCCTCCTTTTTTAAATCCTCTTCACAGAGCAGGAACCGCTTTTTTTACTGTCGTTCCTATATCAGCCCTGTGAGCAGGATTCAACGCATAAGAAAAAGCACCTCGGAGGGCGCTTTACTGCATTTCTCTATATTTGTTTTGGAATGACTCAAGCAAAACCTTAACATTTTTGATGTCGGCAGCCTTTTCTTGTTCTATTTCCTTTTTCTTCTGCTTAATAATCGTTTTGGCCTCTCTCACACTGTTTAAGTACATCATATACTCGTCATAAACAGCACCATCACTTATCCCTTTATCAGCCAATACAGAATAGATATCTTCGTAGTGTTCTAATTCTTTTAAATATTTCTCAACATCAATTCGTTCTGGTAAATTCTCATTTAACTCATCCGGTCTGTCGATTGTATAAAGTGCTGACAATTCTTTTTTAAGTTTCTCGATATGATCTTCGCACAATTTAATAATAGACTCCATTCATCTCACCTCCCTCCTCCCTACCAATTCGACAAGAAGAGGGAATTTCCTCCATAAAACAAAAAAGCATTAGTTTCAAAGAGAGCTAGTTTGGTCTAGCTCTTTTTGATGGTGGAATGTCTTTGTACGGACCTCTCCGCACCAGCCTTCCATGGTACCATTAAAACACAGATTAACGAGCCAAAAGTGCGGACTTATTATCTCCACCCTAATAATTCGATGGTTGCTTGTATAATTTGATTACGCCATACAATAGCTTGTCTCCTGCTTATGTTACACCTCATCGAAACGCCATCCCAATTTAATTCATTTCCTTTGCTCCAGTACCTAGTTCTTACTAATCTCTTGTAGTCGTCCGGCAACGCATTATACACTTCTTCTATGGCGGTGACAATTTCAGTTAAGTATCTCAATTTTTTGTTAGCTACAAGTCCGGTTGCGATTCTCTCTGTTGGCGCAGAAATAAAACCGGACCTGCCGCCGCCTGTATTCTCGTCAACTTCTTGTTGAGGGTTCATGATCTCCTCTCTTAAATTGGCAATCTCTCTAACTGTTTCATGATAGCAGTACCATTCGCTTTCCATTTTTTTAAATGTCGTTCTTTTCACTTGAATTGTTGTCATGATGACCCCTCCCAAGGCTAAACATGATTGGTCTAGCAGTCTAGCTGTGTTATACTAGATATAGTGAGTACCTAGCCGTCCTGAGAGGGGCGGTTTTTTCTTGTTTATTGTGCTTCCTTCTTTTCATAGACAGCTATATAAACGCTCTTTTCCTCGGTTGCTAAATGCGACCTTTTAGGGGCTATCCTTGTAGATGAGTGATACTTGTAGACTTTGTGATAACCTTTCTCTTCTCTGATTGGTGCTACTGGCGTCCAGCCTTCTTTTTCTTTCTCGATACACGCTTTAACCAATTCGATTTTATTAGCCCGTCTTAAAACAGTCCTCAAATCGTCACCCCCGTTTTAACCTCGCAAATCGTTATATCAACTCTCGGCGTCTCGCTATAAAACTTATTAATCACAGAGCTGACTATCTGACTATCATCTTTGTAAATAATCCCGTTTAAAGCGTCCTCTATGCCTTTTGCATAGTTGGAGGTATCAGGTTTAGTCGTTGGCCTTAACTTGCCCTCAAGCGCTAATGCCCGCCTATATTTAGGCATGGACTTGGGTATCTGTTTGTAAACATCAATTTGCATCATGATTGGTCCCTCATAAGGTTGGCTTGGTCGGTTTTGTGACGCTACCAACTTAACAAACTGTTTGTAGTCTCGTGATTTAGTAGGGTCATAGACAACCGTCTTGCCTGTCCGTGTTTTGCCTGCTCTCGGTCTGCCTTGAGCCACCGCCTCACCGTTGATCGTAAACTGGATCATGAGTATATCCCCTCTTCTCTCTCTGACAACTTAGCAAAATAAATCAAGTCAGGATCCTGTTGTATTTTAGTCCAGCAAACAGCCCCATATCCGCGCTCGACACTTTTTTTGTCTTTGAGTTTTCGCCCGCATCTGGCACACTGCATGGCTTCATTCATCACCAGCTCTCCTTTCTTCCCCCATCCCTTTCATAACTTCTTTGACCGCGATAATTAACTGATCTCTGTTCATTTTGGTGTACCCTTTGACCTTGTTTCTTTTGCACGTATATCTAAGCGCCGTTATGTTCCAGGTATCTACAGCCGGTATATTGATAGTGACTTTTTCTGTTTTAAATTCACTCACATTTATCCCTCCCTAATGTCCTCTTGTTTAACGAAAACGCCATCGATCATCTTGCCTTTGCGGTCTTTAATCTCGTCATAAGCCGCTAAAATGCAATCCTCTATATCAATATTGAGTTGCATCGATAAAATAGTGAGTACAACATACATATCACCGATCGAGTCAATAACTTGTGGTCCGTTACCTTTTGCCATCCCTTGGCATAGCTCTCCAAACTCTTCCCCTAGCTTTAACATCTGTTTATTCGGATCAGCAGTGTGTAAATTCCTCTCTATAGCCCATTCTTTTATGTTTTCTGTCGTTTCGTTCAAATCTATTTTCATATCGTTATCCCCTTTTAGTGCGTTATTTGGTCGGACTGTTCATTTCGTACTATTTCTTAGATAAGATAAATCCAAAAAACAAAATAACAAATTTGTGATTTATTGAAAGGACTAAACCTAACGACAATAAGGATTTCAAGTCATAGACTAACTTATATTTTTTGTTCTCAAATACTAATTTCCCATATGGCAACCTCATCTTTTCACCCTTTCTTAATGAACGGTTTCACTCTACTGCGCCCTTCTTCTCTTCTCCTGATTCGCCCTCATGTGATCACCGCTCAGTGTATAACGCTTACCGCTCACAATAATCACAGTAGGCACACCGTTTTTCTGTTGAGCTACATCGACAACAGGACGGTATCTGTCGCCTTTAGCACGTTTAATCACGATAGACCTCCTATCACCTGCGACATTTTAATCTTGATGTTGTTATCTTTTTTGCTATTGTTCGACATGCTCAGGTGAAACACCGCCAGAAACAGCTCATTTTCATCCCTTTTTAAACGTTTTGCTATATCTGCGATTGAGAACCCTTCATTCCATAAAGAATGAATTTCAGCTAATTCTGAGCGTTTAAACAGGAAGTCCAATTCCTCCAAAATCACAACCGGCTCGTTTGCTTTAAGAGCTTGGGTCATCTTGATCCTCCTTTACCATTTGTTTCTTTCGCCAATTATCTCAACCTGGTCCCGTGTTAATCCTACTCTCACAGCTTTATAATTTGGTTCAACATCATTGTCCCAATCAACAGAGAACTTAAGACTACCTATAAACGCTTTAAATTCCTCCAAATGGTCCTCTGTTGGCTCTTTTAAATCCTTGCTGAATACAACTAACGCTTGCGATAAGTCCTTCACATCACCATTTTCGTTATGCGTGTCGTCATAGCAATCAATTCCATCACACAGATAAAGCCCTTTTTCATTCTTGTTCTCAAACGCCCATCCAATCACTGTTTCTTCCATGTTTCATCGCTCCTCTGTTGTATAAAATCTATAAAAGCATCCAATTGATCCTCTTTGATCCCTTTGACGTCACCGCAATCACAAGATACTTTAGTGTCTAAGTTTTCACCTTTTAGCGACCATTGTTTATATATAAAACCTGCACCGTTGCATTTAGGGCATGTCATACTGATTGGCTCCTTCCTTATTGTGTTTGCTTGTACTAGAAAGTAACCTTTTCCCAAGATATAGGAGTAAATATCGTTTCACCTTTTAATTTATCTTTTATGAAAATGAAAGTCCCTTCTCCTAAATCTCCGAAAAGACCACCTACATTCCAATCACACATTTTCCCTTTTGACATTTCATCACCACTGTTACATTTGTAAGGATTGGTTGAAACACCATTACAAGAAGGACAACGAAATTCCATCTCTCCGATTGCTTGTAGCATTTCATCGACAGTCTCAAAAACTCTAACTTTATCACCTTTTATTGTTGGTTGGTTAGCTTCTTGATAGTAATTTATGGCACTATATGTTCTATCTTCTTCCCATGATTTCAGTATTTCTTCTTGCGGAATATCTAAAGCATTTGAGTATTCAGCTAACTTACCTTTTAAATACATTTCAAGATCCTTTGCTCTTTGTTCTCCAGTTTCGCCACTCCACGAATTACGAGCTTCTTCTTTAAGTTTTTCAATTGTTTTATCCACTTAATATTCCTCCTTGTGTTTGGTTGTGTTGTTTGGGCGTAATGTGAATTAAAGATGTTTACTAACATCTATCTTCTGTATGTTTTCAACAGTCCAAAAACTAGGTTCGTACTTAAACTCTTTCATCCAGTTCACAAGTACTTCGTTTAACCTTTCCTCTAAAATAGCTTGATGGCTTGATGTAACATCGTATAAGTAATTATCTGCATGCTCTCCCACTTGGTCATAGGCATCTTCTCCTAGATCTTCTATTATTCTGTCTACATTTACTCCAAAAGAAATTTCTTTCGCTTGACCTATCCAAATGAAATCTTGATCTTCTTCGCAATCCTTATAGTAATAAATAGCTTCTCCGATAGCATCTTCTTTTGTTTCAAAATCACCTTCAAAATCCTCTTCATTAAAGCTATAACACCATTTTCCTTGATTCATTTTTCTTCATCCTTTCTATTTCACTGTTTGAGTCTAACGCCCATTAACTTCCGCCAGCTCCGGCAGCCTGACATACTCCCCTTGCAGCTCCTGATAACTCAATTCCTTTAGAGGTCGTCCATCCCTTGCGTCAAAATAGTTCATCGATTCGAGTTCTCTAAGCATTCGTTCTTTCTCAGCTAGTTTTCTAAGATACATACAATCTCTCCTCATCATTAAAGTCATTTAAGGTAAACCATCCAGTGTGTTTTAGCTCTTCTGTTGCCGATTAAAGGCTTTTGGCCAATTACTTTTACAACTTCGCTAGTTTTGACCTGGTCCTCATTCCACTTGAAGATGAGTGTTCCGTTGGGCTTCAGAACTCGCATGCATTCACAAAACCCTTCTCTAATTTCATCCTTCCAATTCTCGTTCAACTTCCCGTACTTTAATGCTAGCCACGACTCATCCCCTGCTTTGAGTAAGTGAGGAGGATCAAAGACCACCATGTAAAATGTTTCATCATCAAAAGGGATGTTTGTAAAATCAGCAATTATATCAGGCTTAACTTCTAATGTTCTCCCATCACACAGAGTTGTTGTAAGTTCTCGGTTATCCATGTAGACTGCATCCTCATTATGCTTATCAAACCAAAACATACGACTACCGCAACAAGCATCTAAAACTCGCTTTTTTTCTGTATCAGTAAATAGCTCAAGTTGTTTCATGATGCCTCCTATCCGCTACGCTTTTTCCGTTTCTCTTCTAGTAACGCCTTAACTTTGGCCGCTTCTTCTTTTGCCGCCTGTAACTCTCTATCTTCAAAATCATGAGACTGGCTATCATCCATCCATTTAGGCTTTGGTACTTCTTGCGCTTGCTTCCATGTTGGTATGGACTGTGGCTTGTTTTGCTTTTGATTCTGTTTTTGCTTCTTGTCCTTTTTATCCATCTCATAAGCTCGAATATCCTCAACGGTTTTTAAACCGCTGTTAGCCCACTCTCTTAAAATAGATTCTGTGTAAGAAAATGAGTTAGCATTGTTTTTAACTGTGATCTTTAAAGCCGCTATAACAATTTCATCTGACAGATCATCACACCATAAACCAATAGATTCAGAGACATGAGGTTTTAAGACACCAATATTTTGTTGATAAAATTCAAAGGGATTTTCTGATTCTCTACTACTACTTATTTCTTTTTCTTTATTACTACATTCTTTTACATTCTTATTATTGTTCCATCGCTGTTCCGTCACTGTTCCATCACTGTTCCGTTTCTGTTCCACTGACTCTTTTTTATAGTGTTCAAAAGACTGATATGTCGCATAGTTAACCACTGTGAAGAGTGTTCCATATTCTGTTCTTTTCATTGTTATTTGACCATCTTTTACTAATGATTTAAGTTTCCTTTGAATTGTGGTAAGAGGGTACTTTTTAAGCGAATTTCCTCGGCCTTCTCTGTAACTTAAATCATCCTGTAAATTTCTTAATGACCTTAGGAACTGCCCCCTTTGCAAATGCATTCCGGCATGTTCTATTCCATCATGCGAAAAGACCGCATTCCCGATAATGTAGAAAAAGATTCTAAACTTAACGGGGTCGTTCCATATGTCATTTTGAAAAATCTCTCTACTTATTTGGAATGCGCCTTTCATGAGATCGACCCCTTATAACGGTATTTCTTTCTCCCTCCCAACCCACCGATGCTTAATCACCAGTGAGTCAGGATGGACCTTTTTTATGTGCCAATATTCGACATTTAATCCCACCCAGTTAATCGCCTCTTTTTGTACTCTAGTTGGCTTTTTCATCGTGTCACCTTCTCGACAACGGCCGTCCTGCCGTCTATTTTTTGTAACTCATAACCACAGTAATTATGTTCCAAGTAAGCTGTTATCATGGTTTTATAAGTTTCCTTGGGATCGCTGCTGTTTTTTGCTACAAAGACGTAGTATTCCGGTATATGGATTGTTTGCCTCATGAGACATACACCAGCTTTCCGGTGAGCTCTTGGATCTCTTTTTTAAATCGTGTCTCATCGCTGTTGCTATCAGATAGATGCAGCAGATGTATTTCCTGCACCCTGCTCAAGTCGTTAGCTCTTAAAAACTCTTTCACGTTCTCAAGACTGAAATGAGAGCGTAAGAGTCTCTTTTTCATAGCTTTGTGGACTCTTCCAGAAGCAATATTCTTGTTGAGGATGTCTAGGCTGTAGTTACACTCAACAGCTATATGACTTAAAGCCTTAAACTTATATTTGCAGTAATATGAATCCGTTAAATATAGGAGCTTGTCACTTTGTTTGTTTGCTATTAAAAATCCAAATGTCTTTACATCATGTTCAGCATCGAATGGCATGATGTTTAAAGATCCGATTTTAAAGGCTCTTAAACTTTCAATTGTTTTAATTCTGTGATGATTAACCCCGATCTCTTCACATGTTTCCTGAGACATGTAGCAATCAACGCCTAACTTTACAATGTCTTTCACTGACTTAGAGTGATCTCCGTGAGAGTGACTTATAAGCACCCCAGACACCTCATGCACCTTGTAATTCAAAGCTTTTTTTATTGCTTTAATAGATATTCCTGCCTCTATAATTATTTTGGTGATTCCGTCTGAGAGTGTATATAAGTTACCTGCACTGCCGCTGGCAAAAGAATTAAAACGCATCATACTTTTGACCTCTTATTTTTTGCTTGTTCTTCAAACGGTATCCATGTGCAATTTGATGGCTCATAATTTCCGTATGGGTCAATCCTTTCAATCGTAAGGTTGCTTTTATATCCGTTGTTCATAGCCCATTTGTAAAAAGGTTCAAAGTCTTTCCATTCCTCACAAACTGAAACACCCAAGGCACCGTATGTTTTATAAGACTTCCTGTTCTTGTTATAACAACGCGCTTTCATTCCTGACCAAATCCTGTATAATCTAGTGCCTGTTAATCCGTGGGTTTTCCTAATTCGGTTTGACAGTTCTTTTAAGATGCAACCACAAGACTTTGTGTGTCCGCTCCTTAAATATTCAAGCCTTACTTCTCTTTCTTTTCCGCACTCACATACACATAAGACCATTCGGGTTTTGTATTTACCGTACTGTACTGGATCTATCTCTTTGATAACCGTTAAATGCGAATAATTTTGTCCAGGGGTTACTTTTATTTTGCGTTTAGCCATATACGCACCTCTTTTCTTAATTTAGAGAGAAGGAGAGGCTCCTCCTCAGAATGGATTTCCGTCGTCTGTCTTTTGCTCTTGTGATTGTTCAAAGAGATCGTATTCTTTCTGGTACTTGCTTTCCTGCTGAGGTTCTGACTGTGGTTCTGGCTTCGGATCTTCTTCCGCTTCACCCTTTACCTCATAATCAACATCGATATATTCTTGATTGGCGTTTTCCTCGATTTCTTTCGTGGTTTCTTGCTCTGGCGTTACGTCTTTTCTGCTGCTCTCGTACTCGTTTTCTGTTGAATTGTTGATCGCTTCTACAAGCAAGTCACTGTCATCACTTGTATTGATAAAGGCTTTAGCAGCTCGATTAATAACTGTTCGTTTGGCCATTTCCTGGGGGAATTTATTCTGAACATTTTTCGTTTTTGCTTGGCTCCAAGAAGCATCAATTTCTTTCCTAGTCATGACAGTTAAGATTTCTTTATCATCATTTGTTTTGACAACAGCATAAGCCCCTAAAATATCGTTATCTCGGTTGGTTAATTCCGTCTCATGCTTGATTAGCTTTTCGCGTCCTCCAACAATTTCGTAGTCAAAAACATCACCGTCAAAAATGACGTTTGCCCAAATATCCTTTACATTCGTAAGTCGCTTAAGAACCGCCTGAGTGCCAAAATAAGAGCGATTAAGCTGCAATTGATTTCCGTAAACAATGAAATAACATTGTGTTTTAGCAGGACTTAAACCTTGCACAGTCATGTCCAATAACGAATTAGCGATTGATCCCCTAGAGCAAGCCTCTAGTGCTGGTTTTCCGTTTTTATCTTTGACCTCCTGTAATTTAAAGAATGCGCTTTTTAAAGCATTGCTGGCGTTATAATTTGCTGGGAGCTTCAAACCATCATCTTGTAATCGTGTTAAACTTTTGTTCACATCATCCGTAATATCTTTTTGGATAATAGCTACTTCGTTTGACATTTAAACCGTCTCCTTTTTTTATAATTAATCACAGTAACTTCGGTTGCAGTGCGGGCAACCAGTCACTAACTGATTACTTGCTTTTTCTACCGTTATACCAGTGGTCATAGTTGAATTTTCTTCAGTAGCAGGTACTTTTCTTCCGTTTTCGATTCTCCAGTGATGCGGTTCGTAGATGTTCTTATTACAATTCCAACACCTACCTGACTGGGGAGGAAAATCCGGACTTCCTGTCCTCTCCTGATACTCAGATTGAGCATTTCTACTTTCAAGCACATTGTATTTAGACATTTAAACCGCCTCCTTTTGCGTTACTTGCTCGATTCTTAGCTTCTTGTCTGACTCAGATACAATTAAACTAATCAACTGTGCATCCATATCAGGCAGCTTGGTCACTGATTCAGCGTTGTCTATAAAGATTGGCGCTTGAAATCCGTAGTGTTCTGAAAGTGTCTGAATGATGTCCAGTCCAACGATAATGCGATGACCAGTGTTGAGACCTTTACCGTATGGCACGCCTTCATAAAGCGTCTCGCACGTCTCTTTTAAACCGTCATTGATCTGGTTTTCAAAGAGCTTAAACCGTGCATATTTAAACTTGCTGTTGATCTTGTCCTCTAAAAGTGAAACTTTTTGACGTGTAAACTCTTCTGTGAGATAGAGCTTCTCTTCCAGTTCTTCATACTTCTTTGCTAGATTACGCTCTTGTTCTGAGAGTTCTTTTATTCGTTCTTCTGATTGTTTGTGTTGCGTAATTTTTGTTAAGTCCTGTTCAATTTCTCGCTTGCTTGCTTTGATCTTTGATAGCTCATTTTGAGCCTGCTCAATCTTCTTGTTAACAGATGTTTTAAGCTCTTCGATGTCCGTTTTAACTTGCTCAATTTCTGCTTGTTTTGCTTTGTATGTCTCGTTCTCTTCGATGCTTGTTGTGCTATTTTTTAAAGTGGCTATCTCGCTTTGCAACTCTTGCAACTGAGATTCATAGTGATTTAATTGATCTTTTTTAACTGGAATACTCTCAGCTAGTTCTTTACTCTCTGCTTGTAACTTTTCGACCTGCTGTTTAAGGTCTAACCCTTTTGTTTTAATGCTTTCTAGTTGTTTAGATTTATCAGCATTAAATGCAGCAAGTGCCTTCTCATGAGCTTCTTTTACCTGTTCTTCTGGCAAGTCTTGACCGCACGTTGGACAATTTTCATCATGCTTGTGCTCAAATTTCCGATCGTTTATTTCATGATATTTTTTGAGCAGTCGTTCTTTTTCAGCTGTCAATTCATCAACCTGTGACGCTTTGGACTTCATTTGACGCTCAACGGCCGTGATTTGAAATTCCATGTCATCTCTGAGACTTTTAACCTCATAAAACTCTTTTTCTTTGGCGGCAACCACTGACTGTGTTTCTGAGTTATGTTCATTTTTAATTGTGATAAGATCACTCTGCAACTGTGCGTGTTCTTTCTGTTTTTCCGTCACTTCTGAGCCGTTACGGATACGGGATATTTCATCTTCTTTTGCTAGTATTTTCTCCTCGTAACTTTTTAAGTTAGTATTTAATTGTGATTCGTTAAGACCCGATACATCAGGCAGATTATGCTTACTCTCATCGATCCTAACCGGTATCATGTCCAACTGCTTGTTAATCTCTTTCTTTTGTTCAGCGACCATCTGCTTAACATCTTCAATAGACTTATTACTAAGTAGATCAGAGAGCTTTGAGAGTTTCTTATCAGAGGCAATCACATCCTGATCTGATATATCGCCACATACTTCTAACAGGACATTGCGGCGCCCTTTCATTAGCAACTGTTCATTGAAGTAATCCGGATTCGTCAGGAGTTTAAAAGCATCTTCGTCAATAATACTTTTTACCTTTTCATCAAATTCTTTTTTAGTTCCAATAGGAACATCATCAATGTGATATTTAGTGTTGTGACCAGTAAACTCTTTGTGAGCTGACCCCCGCTTTTTCGTCCACTTCTCTTTAAGTGTTTTCTTGAGCGTTAGAGACTGATCATCTACAAGAAAGACTCCGGAAACTTCGTGATCTAGTCCGTGAATTTCTTTTCCTGCCTCATCTAAGGTCTTAACAGCAAAGTCTTTTTTGTTGTGGCTATCTTTATCAAACAAGAGCCATGTCATGGCATCAAACAAGGTGCTCTTACCTGTGGCATTATCGCCGCGCACTCGGATGTCTTCTCCATCCGCTTTTAAAGTAAATGACTTAACGCCTTTAAAATTTTTAAGCTCTAAGGATATGAGTTTTAAGGTTTTCATTTATTTTTTCCCTCCTCTGAAACGATCGTTTTTATGTTCTCAGAGAGCATTTTTTGAGATATTAGCGATTTTTCTTTTCTTGCATGATTACGGTAATTCATCATGGCTTCACCGGCTGTCTTTGCTTCAATCTCCGTTTCGACAGTAGTTTCTTTTCGTTCGATAATTTTAAAGATACTCATAGATAGTTAACCCTCCGTTGTAAAATTTGCGAAAATCGCATATAATATAGATACATGTATTTCTTAATTGTCCGATCAGATGGCGGTCTGGTCGGATTTTTCTTTATCCTCCGCACGCTCTTTTTCTTCTTCGTTAATTGCTTCTTGTTCTGATTCATAAACAGCCGCTTCTTCAATCTCTAACATTTCATCTATCGCGTCATTAAGCTTTGTTTCCATTTGTTCCATCTGTTTTCTAAGTGCTTGTATACGGCAAAGCTTTTCATATTTGGTCACTGTCGTTACCTCCCTAACGGTGCAAATTGTAGATAATAGATAGCTTGCAAGAGACACACAAGCGTCAATACAATGTATCCTGCTAATTCTTTGCGCGAATATCTCATACTCTCTCGAAGCCCAACGGAACCAACTCACTTGCAACAAAAGACTGATCATGCTTTTTGGCTGATTCGATAAACGTTTGAATCGCTTTTTCTCCAATTTCCTTGTTGTTGAGTTCTTTTTGACTTGAGATATAAACCGGAATACTCTCTCCTTTTGCCTCTACATAACAGCGATAATGATGCATGTTATCTCCTCCTAAAATAGTTTGATAAACGTGACATACTGACCGATAAGCTCTAGCATTTGTGTTACTTGTCCGGGATCGATCTGCAACATGGCTGCGATGAGTAAATCTTGAGCATTAGTATGTTTCATCCAATTGATAAACGTTGATATCTTAGCTTCTTTTACATTGTGTTCAAATTTAGAAATACAGCTTTTAGTTAAGTGAAGTTTATCTGCTAATTCATCCTGTGTTAGTCCTTCACGTTTCCGAGCTGTTTTCAATACAGCTCCCCAATCCAACTGCTTCACCCCCTTTTCAAGTTTCCAATTTGGAAACCTTTCCAACTCGGAAACCATTTACTAGATTAATAGCTTTATAATGTAAATAGATTGATTACCCCTCCTAGGTCATATCAATTGTCAGGAAGGCTTGTCCGACAAGGTAACTCTTACTGAGCTACCTTTCCTTTCTTTTGTTGTTCCTGTTGTTCTTTCTGTTCTTGCTCTGCTTTGGCTTTTCTGATTAGCGCTTTTGCTACAATCTTGTAGACTATTTCCTGCGCCTCTTTGGAAAACTGGTTAATGTGTGGTGATCTTGGTTGTGTCATAAAACTCCCTCCCTTAGTTGATGCTATGCTTGCTCTTGAGTGGGACTACCCTTGTTTTTTAAAACAATCTCTCTCGAGTGTTGAGGCTATTGTATGCAATAAACATCATCCTGCTTTTCTTTTGCCAAACGATTAATAATTTTGAGTTGACCTTTTGGAGTAACTTTTGAAGTTCTGGTTAGCTTTGAACCCTCAGGGGTTTGTATATTACGCTGTAAAATTTCAAAGTATCCAGCATCTATTGCTTTTTGAGTAGGTTGAGTGTCGCGCTTTTGAATGTATCCCCATTCTCTGAGCTTTCGATATAATCGATTTTGGCCAATGTTAATACCTTGTTTACAAGCAAGTTTGGCAACATCTTTAACTAAGACAGAATCCTGAGAAGCTAAGCACGAATTAGCAAATACTACTTTTGGTTTTTGCATCTGAATGACTTTTTCAGCTTGCTGACGCTTTTCTTGTTCTTCTTTTAAATTGGTGGCAAGTTTGATGATCGTATCTGGATTGAGTAGGGTTTCTTCTATCTTTTCTGGTGTTAGATAGCCGCCATGTTTTCTAATAGATGGTATGACTTCAGATGTGATCCATTTTCTGAACCGTTTAGCTTCAGGTTTACGAGAATCTAAAATTACATCGTATAGTCCATCTTCATTAACAAATGTTGCTTGTTGAGTTCTTCCAAGCGAGTCTTGGATGGGGTGATTTGAAATCACGTCATCTTCCAAACGTCTTTTCACGCCTGCAACCTGACCGAGTTCTAAAATGTTGCATAAATCTTTAAGTAAGAATTCGTGACTATCTCCATTAGTAACAATCGTTAACTGTTGATTATCAAATATCTTTGTTAATTGATTCATTTTGATCTCCCTTTCTTTTATTGGAATTTTCCTTAGGGTCGCAATTCATCTCTTTCCAAACCAAGCGCATCGGCAACTTCTTTTTTTATAGATCTCGGTTTGTATTCAATGATTATTTCTGGTTTACTACCAGCTGATAAAATTAATTCAAATCCAACAATCCCATCACTGTGTTCTAAATTGTTACTACCTATACCAAATCCAATACCATTGATAACAACAGAGCCTTTAGCGCAAATTTCTTGACCATTCATTTTAATTTGAAAGTCTTTGATTTTCTCTGCTGGAATTTTTTTCTTAGTATTCATAACACTTGTTTCCTTTCAATTTTGTTGTTTACGTGAATTTTCAAAACAAGTTCTGCATGCTTATCCGATGCAGAGTTAGTTATCTGATAGCTTGTGACACCTTTTAAATTAAACCCGTCTAAAAATAGATTGTTAGCCTTGATTTCTAAGTCATGACGATAAGATGACATTTAATAAACTCCTTTCAATTTGTCGATCTCATTATTAATTTCATGCAGCCACTCATAGTCTTCTGTTGAGTAGGCCAGATAGAAAAACATTTCTAGTAGACCGAGTTTCCTGTTGTAGATCTCCAAGAATTGTTCGCATTCTTTTAGATCCCGTCTCTCATCTCTCGTGAGAGTGCAGAACTTTTGTTTTTGCTTGAGCCATTGGTATCGTTCAAACACTGGTTGAGGGTTTGGCATTAGATCACCTCTCGTTTTATTATTTGTGTATTTTTTGCACAAATTTCATCAAAAAAAATTGTCCAATGTACACCTAATGCTTTCTCAATACCTTTTGCAGCCCTAACACTCGGTATCATCCCCAATTCGATTCTGGTGTAATACGAACGGTGAATACCAGCTAAACTTGCTACTTCTTCTTGTGTGAGGCCTTTCTTTTTTCTGATCTCTTTCAAAGATATAGTCACGGTGTTCAACCTCCTTTTGTGCATCTTATACACAAAGTATACAGTGCATATTATGCACAGTCAAGTGTTTTTGTTCATTTTTTACACAAATATTTTTTTGTGCATTTTTTTCACTTATAATAGGGGTTGATATAATATGACAATATTAGAAAAAGAGGTAACAATTATGAATTACGGAGAGCGTCTTGCTGGTTTAAGAAAAAAAAATAATTTATCGCAAGAAGCACTATGCAAAAAGTTAGGTATAAATCGATCGACATATGCTAGGTACGAAGTGAATCGCACACAGCCGGATTTTGAAACACTTTTAAAAATCTCTAATTTTTATAAAGTCACTACTGATTATTTGTTAGGTCGTAGCGCTCACCCGGAGTTAACAGCGGAGGATGATGAGAAAAGTTTTGATTACTATAAAAGCAAAATTGCTAAAGAGTTCCCGGACATAGATCTGATGTTTAAAGACATGGAATCTTTAAGCGCTGAGGATATGAAGGAAGTTTATGAATATATAAAATTTAAGATGAATCAAAAAAAGGACGATTAAAAAGAGGGGAACGCAAGATGAAAAAATTATTAGGAGCGCTTGTTCTTTTGTTATTAATAACAGGCTGTGGTGAAAAGGTAGACGACGAGGTTTTAGAAGCTATATCGCGTTCTCTTGAGAAACGATGGGAGTATACAGAAGATTTATCCGGAAACGAAAACATAACTGTTGAAATCCTCGAAAACGCTACACAAATTGAATTAGACGAGTTAGAAGAATACCATGTAGATGATTTTAAAGATACAGTTTTATATTCACGTTACACTAGTTATAAAAGTAGACTAGATCGGATGAAGATATCTTTAAAGAATGCAGATATTGATTCTACAACATTTCATGAAGAGTGGGCCAATCACATGGATGAAAGAGCTAAAATTCTCTACGATATAAATTCAAAACACCAGTTAAACATCTCGGAGGAAAATAAAGAAATCTTTCAGGAGGTTCTTGATTCTGCTAGTCATTTAGTAAAGGCTGACGAAATAAGAAAATCTTTGTCTGATAATGGTAAGTTATCTGATATAGATGTTGAAATCGAGGAAAACTCTATATCTATTTCTTTCCCTACAGAAAGTGTATTGAGCGTTAATTCTTTCGTATCACATAAAACAGGATTCCCTGACAAAGCTATGGAAATCTTACATGAGATTAAAGAATTAGATTATGATGATATTGTAATAACCACTAATAATCAGGATGCCGTTGCAATATCTTCATACTTCACTAAAAAATCTTTGGAAAACATAGATTTCAAAGAGTGGGAAGACTTAGATAGTGTAGATGCTTATAAATTTTACAATATGGCTGATGCATACCATATACGCATAGGAATTTGGGATGAACTCGATACAGAAACTCAACAATTGATTGGCAACATGAATAAAGACAACTCTGATCCTTTCTGGAAAGAACATGGATATACTCATTAATAACGATTATTTAAGGTGTACATTAGTACACCAAATTTTTCAAACAAAATACGAACATACATTCTACTAACAAGAGGGGGTTATAGTTTGTATACACATATAGAAGATTATATAAATAAACTATTTAAATCTATTGGAGTTAAAAATCCTACTGACTTAGATATGCATACTATAGCAAACAAAATAGGTGTCAAAATTCAATATAAAGAACACCCATTTAGATTTAATAACGAAGTTTTGTTATCTAAAGGATCTCAAAAACAGCAATGGATGGATTTTGGCCATGAAGTTGGTCATTATCTAAGGCACTGTGGGTCTCAAGCGATTTTAAATCCTCTATTTATCGAGTTACAAGAGTGGCAGGCTAATAACTTCGCTTATCATTTTTGTGTACCTACTTTTATGTTGGACAAGCTTACTATTCATAATGCATATGATATTGTAAATATGTTTAATGTTGATCATCCTTTTGCATCTAAAAGGCTAGACATGTATTTAAGTAACCACTTTTATAATGATAAGGAGAGATACTATGTATATAGCTAAACTGGAAATGTGGATCAAATTAAGCGACGCATGCCCCCGACGGCTTACGAACGGAACGTATAGGATACCGACCTTTGACAAAGTAAAGTTGATTAACGGTAAAGAGTATGGTCGTTTTGATAGTTTTGTAGATTTGGCAAAAGAACATCTGGAGGAAGACTAATGAAAATAGCTATTTATGTACGTGTATCGACCGATGAACAAGTTAAGTCTGGACACTCAATCGACAACCAAAAAGAACGCCTTATTGCTTTTTGTACGTCTCAAGGTTGGGATGATTATAGTCTTTATATTGACGATGGCTACACCGGGACAAATTTAAACAGGCCCGCATTAAAAAGAATGGTTAGTCATGTAGAAGAAAAACGGGTTGATGCTGTGATTGTTTACAAGCTAGATCGACTTAGCAGGCGGCAACAAGACGTGTTATATCTATTAGAAGATGTTTTCGAAAAAAACGAATGTGTTTTTAAGAGTGCTACGGAGCCATTTGACACGTCTACCCCGCTTGGTAAAGCCATGATCGGTATTTTAGCTGTATTTGCTCAGTTAGAAAGAGATATGATCATTGAGCGCATGACAGCAGGTAGACGAGCAAGGACATCAAAAGGCATGTGGTATGGAGGCCGAATACCATACGGTTATAATTGGGATAAGGAAAAGCAAGAATTAACCGTAAACCACGAACAAGCTCGCATTGTAAAGCATATGTACGCCATGTATTTAAAAGGCGCCTCTCGTTTAGAGATCGCTGAATGGGCTGAGAGTAGAACAAATGAACGAGTTTTAAACCACTCTACTGTACGCGATATCCTTACTCGTGTTTTGTATACAGGTAAGCTACAAAATAAAGAACAACTTGTGGACGGAAATCACGAGGCGATCATTGACACTGCGACTTTTGAGGCCGTACAACGCGAATATGAAAAAAGGCGTACCACTAGATTTCAAAAAGGAAAGTTTTTGCTGACAGGATTAATGAAATGTGGCATTTGTGGTGGTAACGTGGTTAATGTTAAACGTAAAAGTAAATATGCTGAAGGTGGCTACTATCATTTTTATACGTGCAAAGATCAACATGTAAGAGCCAAAGATACAACTAATGATAAATGTTGGGTTGGCTATCACCGCCGCCAAATGATAGAAGATAAAGTTATTAAGAGGATCAAGGACTTAGCATTAGATGATGAGTTAGTTAAAAAAGAGATAGAAAAGTCATCTACTCCCCATGAAGATCAATCCGGTTTGATAAATGAATTAAATGAAAAGTTAAAAGAAACTGTCGTGGGATTAGAAAACTTGTATGAAGCTATTCAAATTGGCGAAATCAAGGCATCGTTTGTTAGTGGACGAATTACGAAACTTGAAGAGGAACGAGAACGTATACAAACACAAATAGATGATTTATCGCTCGACTCCCCTGCCCCAGTGTCTAACGAGTCTGTTATTAGGATGATCAAAAAAATACATGAGTCATGGGATTATATAGAGGAAGAGGAAAAGAGTTTGTTACTCCGAACCGTCATTGATAAGGTGGTTTTAAAGAAGCATGGAGAAATTGATATTAAGTGGAACTTCGTGAATTGACTTCATATTCATGAAGTTTTGTTTTAGCAAAGAATCATACTAATGAAACCACAAACTTGTACGGGAACTTATGTTCTTGTCTTTGTCGCTCAATCTGAGTAAAATAATGATGAGGTGATAACATGACAGACGCAGAACGTAAAGTGTACCGTATTGTATTTAATCACAAGCATATAAAAGATCAGAACACCAAATATAGCAATTTACTTAAATTCACAGGTAAAACACCTAGAGACTTAGACGAGGTACTAGCTGCTCTTGTAGATAAGAAGCTTATTTGGTGGGATAAGGATAAAAGTAAGGACGTGGTGTTGAGGGAGAAAGCGTGACTTTAAGCCCACCGAGAGACTATCATGACTAGCCTAGTGATGTGCTAGTCTTTTATTTTGTCCATAGATAAATGACTAAGGACCTAAATCTTCTAATTTTTCACTTACAGTCGCATCCTATAACTTCTGAAAAATACATCTATTTCCTTATTTAACCTTAAATCCATTTCCATTATTATGTATAGAGGCGTGTCTATCACGCTTTTTTTCATTTATAATTTAATAGGAAGTGAGCGTCTATTCTATGAGTATGAAGCAATTAGATGTAGATAAGGTTCATGAAGCGATTGATATCACCATTCAGGCGCTACACGAGAAAGAAAACCAAATGCGCGATGTGGAAGTGGCGCTTAACAATTTCATTAACTTAGAAGATGCGTTTAGAGGCCAAGGTGGTCAAGCTATTCGTAATTTCTATGCCACGTGCCATATCCCATTCATTCAGTTCTTTAGACTGTTCATGCATGATTACGAGCACACGCTCCAGCAGATCAAACAATCTTTAGACATAGTGGAGCCAGCACCAGGCGGCTTCATCGATCAAGCGTTTATTGAAAATGATGTCCAAGATGGACTCGACCGCGTCAGTAAAACGACGATGGCATTAACAGATTCGGTGAATGATACACTAAGAAGTATTCAAGACATTATTTCTATCCCGCTTATTGATGATAGTGATGTCCAACAGGCCATTCATGTGGCCAAAAGAGAATCCAACGCGGTTGTTGACAAAGTGTTGCAATTCGACCACATGGGTACAGCCTCTTTGCAGTACATCAAAGAGTCCTTGCGAACATTAAGTAAGTACGTAATGGAGATGCATGGGGCCATGGATAGTGGCCATCTAAGTGTTAAAGGCTTTTCAGTCGACCAATTGCAGCATTTACCCACACATGGTACGCTGACAGAGGTGTTGGAAGAACGCTCTTCCGAAGTACCCTCTTTTAAGAAGGCTCCTAAAGGGCAAAGGGTAGGAGATATTAGACGTCCAACTGTCTCTCACAAAAGATTGGCTAAAAAACAGACTTGGTGGGATAAGACAGTCTCGAACACTTCTAGTGGATTGAGGACTACTTTTGAAACAGTAGGGAACTTGGCGACAGGCACAGTAGATTTCTTTAAAGATAATCCAGCTGAAGGGATATCTATGGCCGTAGACTTTACACCTGGTTTCAGTAATGTAAAGTCAGGCTTTGAAGCTATATTTGGATTTGATCCGATTACTGGACGTGAATTAGAAGCTTGGGAACAAGCATTAGCTGCTGCTGGGATTGTTGGCGGACCTATCGCGGACAGTTTTAAACATGGCGCCAGGGGCATAAAACATGGCGATGA